>NZ_SLTI01000061.1 GCF_004347735.1 Sulfuricurvum sp. IAE1
AAGATCTGCCGGTCCAGGTCGTCGAGCATGTCGTCCAGGGCACAGACCTTCTTCGCCTCCTCGGTGTCCCGGTTGATGAAGGCCCGCATGGTGCCGTCGATCATCTCCTCGACGATCGCCGCCATCCTGGGGATGTCGATGAGGGGTTTGATGAGGGTCTTGCCGAAGAAAAAGCGGGTGATCTTGGCGATGCTGACGCCGAGGTCCCCGATCCGCTCCAGGTCGATGGCCATCCGGTTGATGGCGGAGATGGTCCTCAGGTCCTGGGCTACCGGCTGGTACCGGGCGGTGAAAAGGAGGCACCCTTCCTCGATGCCGGAGGCCAGCTCGTCGAGGACGTCGTCGCCTTCGAGGACTTCCCTGGAAAGGGCCTCGTCCTGCTTCTCCAGGGCCCAGACGGCTTTTCGTATGGCATCCTGGGCAAGGTTGCCGAGTTTCAGGAGCTGTTCGCGGATGCGGTCGAGGGCCTCGTCCTGGGTCTTTCTCACGTTCAATTCGGTCATGTTTCTCGTCTCCCTCCGTCCAGGATCGCCCTAGCCGAAGCGCCCGGTGATGTAGTCCTCCGTCCGCCGGTCGACGGGGGAGGTGAAGATGTCCTGGGTGGGGCCCGTCTCGACCATCTCGCCCAGGAGAAAGAAGGCGGTCAGGTCGGAAATTCGGGCTGCCTGCTGCATGTTGTGCGTCACGATGATGACAGTGTACTTCGTTTTCAATTCCCTGACGAGTTCCTCGATCCGGGCCGTGGACAT
>NZ_SLTI01000062.1 GCF_004347735.1 Sulfuricurvum sp. IAE1
GACTTTAGCGAATCTAATCCGCTTCTTTAAGCTTTAGGTCGTAAAAACTACAATCCAACAGCCTTCTCAGCTGCCTATTTTAACTCCGCGCTTGACAATGCCTTACGTTGATGAAGCTATGCTTTTTTTAAATAGCATCAACGCAATTGAAAAATAGGCGGCTCCTATTGCGACTATTGAAATCATATTCGGCCAGACGATATCCAATCCTGCGCCTCGGTAGAGTATTGCCTGTGCCAGACTGACAAAATGACTTGTCGGCATTAACAACATCACATTTTGCAACCAGTGAGGCATGCTTTCAAACGGAGTAATTCCTCCCGATAAGACTTGTAACGGTAATATAGTCAGAATAAAGATCAAACCGAGCTGAGGCATTGTCCGCGCAATAGTTCCCATAAGTATCCCCATCGATGTTGTAGCAAGTAAAACAAGCATCGCACCGAACAAAAAAAGGAATTCGGAGCCGGCTACTGGGACTTGTAGCACTCCTTCAACTACAAATATCAAAGAAAATGAAGCTGAGATAAGGACAACTACGCCCATCGACCAGATTTTGGCAAGAATGATTTCAGAGGCATTGAGAGGCATAACCATTAGATGCTCCAATGTGCCGTGCTCACGTTCACGTATTAATGCTGCACCAGTGAGAATAATGGAAAGTAAGGAAATCATACTGATGATCTCCATCACACCTCCAAACCACTTACTTGTGAGATTAGGATTGTATTTCATTCGTGTGATGATGCTTATAGGCAGTGGTCGTTTAGCTTGTACACCAATGAAATAATTATTGATCTCTTGGTTGATGATTTGTTGGATATAGCCTGCTCCGATTCCTGCCTGTGTCATTCGAGTCGCATCTATATTTACCTGAATTTCGGGCTTTTTACCTGATATTAGTTTCTTTTCAAAATTGCTTGGTATTACTATGACAAATGTATACAGTGACGCATCAAGTTTAGCATCTATTTCTGAGAATGCAAATAGGTCAGGTTTTGTAAATCTTGGGGGATAGAAGGCTTTGATTATCTGGTGCGATAACTTTGAACCATCTTCATCAACAAAACCAATCGGGGCATTGTGCAGTTCAGTCGAGGTTGCAGTGGCACCAACATAAATGGCAAAAGTAAAGGAGTATACAATTAAAATCATCATCACTTTATCGTGCCATAAACTGTAAAGCTCTTTGACACCTAGTCGAAAGATGTTTAATAGATGTTCCATTATACTTCCTGCTTTTTCAATAGCATTAGGCTAAACATGGAAATCACAACCAAAATAATTGCCATAGCAATAAAATCCCGATATAAATCATTGAACTGAAGCGCTTTACTAAATATTCCGCGGCTGATATTGATAAAATAAGTTGCCGGGAAAATATATCCGATAAAAGCGCCTACCCCTTCAAGCGAAGAGATAGGGTCTTTCATACCTGAGAAATTAACAGTAGGCAACAATGTAAAAATTGCTGTGCCAGCGAGAGCGGCAATCTGTGTTTTCATGAACGACGACATCAAAAAACCTATCCCCGTTGTAATGGTCACATAGAGTAATGCGCCCAAACTCAAAGTGAGCAGACTCCCTTTTGGATATACGCCGAAAACACTAACCGCCAAAGCGAGCAAAATCAAAAATCCGATCATACTGATAAAAATATATGGAAGTTGTTTACCAATCAAAAACTCCAATCGTGTCACCGGTGTAGCATAAAAGTTGGTGATTGAGCCTAGCTCTTTTTCACGCACTACGCTCAGTGCCATGAGAATAGAAGGGATGAATATCAGAAGCATCGGTACGACTGCAGGGACCATGGCATATATACTCTTGAAATCCTGGTTATACCGATAGCGCATTTCAATATTTGCTGGGTAACTAGCCGGTACGTGACCCAATGTATCACGCGCTAGTTGGTGAATGTATTCCAGATGCATGCCTTGAACGTACCCACGTATCGTCTCGGCACGAAATGGCATTGCACCGTCAATCCATGCAGAAATTTCTGTATAGCGGCCTTTTTTCAGATTTTCTCCAAAGTCGGGCGGGATAACCAAAGCTACAGATAATTCTCCTGACTTCATCCTATTATCGAGTTCATCAAATGAATGTAACGGAAGATGTTCGACAAAATATCGCGATCCGGCCAGATTTTGAGTGTATTGTCGGCTTTGGGGTGTACCGTCTTGGTCCAATACCGCAAAACGGAGATCCTCAACGTCCATTGTAATACCGAAGCCCAAAATGAGCATTAAAATACCGGTTCCCAATAATGCGAATACGAGACGCACAGGATCACGGATAAGTTCCAGCGACTCGCGGAAAGCATATCCGAAAAGACGTAAAGGGCTGAAAAAGCGGTTTGTATATGATTCATTTTCATTTCTAGCATGAAGTGTCTCTGATTTTTCAAATGAGACACCAATATCTTGTTCATCTTCGAGATAATCGATAAACGCATCTTCCAAAGTTGCTTGGTTGCGAGAACGGATCAAAGCCTCGGGTGTATCACTGGCAAGTACTTTTCCTTGATGCATCAGAGAGATGCGGTCGCATCGTTCGCCTTCATTCATAAAATGGGTAGAAACAAAAATAGTAACCCCATCTTTTCTGGATAGGTCGATCAAAAATTCCCAAAAACTGTCGCGGGAGACAGGATCTACTCCCGATGTCGGTTCATCTAAGATAAGCATCTCCGGTTTGTGAATAACAGCGACTGCAAGAGAAAGACGCTGACGAATACCTAACGGAAGATCGGCGGCTTCAGCATCTTTATACTCATCCAGATTAAAACGTTCTATCATCTGTTGAACTCTTGATTCAATCTGCTCCGAGGGTAGATGAAAAAGCTGTGCATGAAGGAGCAAGTTCTGGTAAACACTGAGCTCAGAGTAGAGAGAAAAAGCTTGTGTCATATAGCCGACACGTTTACGCGTATCTAAATTATTGGCATTTGTTTCTTCACCGAAAAGCCAAGCCTGTCCCCCGCTCGGAGACAACAATCCCGTCAGCATCTTCATAGTCGTTGTCTTTCCGCAACCGTTAGAACCTAAAAATCCAAAAATCTCCCCTTTCTGAATCGAAAAACTGACATTGTCGACAGCTGTAAAGTCACCGAATTTCATGGTCAGATTTTTGGCAATGATCGCTGGGCATTCCTCTGCGCTAACAATGCGTGGCGGTACAACTAACAAATGATGTCCATGTTGTTTTTCATCTGGAAGGAGACGGATAAATGCTGTGTCTAAATTATCACAGTGTGTTTGGGTCATTAATTCCTGAGGAGATCCTTCAGCCAATATTTTCCCATCGTCCATCGCGATCAGCCAGTCAAAACGCTGTGCTTCCTCCATATATGCCGTTGCGACAATGACGCTCATTCCTTCTCCGCGATTTCGGAGATGGTCGATAAGTTCCCAAAATTGGCGTCGAGAAAGCGGATCGACTCCAGTAGTAGGCTCGTCCAAAATTAATAAGTCTGGATCATGGATCAAAGCACAGCATAATCCCAGTTTTTGTTTCATTCCTCCGGAAAGTTGCCCGGCTGGACGGTCTTTAAACGGTGCCAGTCCGGTACTCTCCAGTAACTCGGTTATTCTGCTATTACGTTCCTCTCTTCCTTGTCCGAATAAACGTCCGAAAAAATCGACATTTTCATACACCGATAATGACATATATAGATTTTTCCCGAGACCCTGAGGCATATAGGCAATACGTGGGCATACTTTTTCACGGTATTGCCGTTCCGCCATATTTCCTCCAAATACTTCAATCGACCCTTGTTGAATAATCCGCACTCCTGCTATGAGTCCTAAAAGAGTTGATTTCCCGACACCATCAGGTCCGATAAATCCAACCATACATCCTGCCGGAATACTAACAGTCGCATTTTCGACTGCTACCGTATTGCCGTAATAATGGGTAATCCCTTTTAAAGATACAGCCGTTTTCATAATTAGTTTAGAAGTTTGGCAGAATCAACGGCTTTAGGCCAAGAAGCATTTGAATCAAGGCGTATATAGGCAACTCCCGGTACTCCACTATTTATTTGAAGCTTTCCAGATTGCAACAACTCGGGATCTACTTTTACTTTGATCCGAAACATTAATTTTTCCCGTTCACTTTTTGTCTCAATCTCTTTAGGAGTAAATTGAGCATCAGGAGAAACAAAAGACACGTTGGCATTAATGGCAGTATTTGGCAATGCATCCAATAATATTCTCGCTTCACTCCCAACTTTTACACGCCCCGCATACGACGTTGGAATGAAAATCGTCATATAAATATCATCCATTTTGAGTACAGTTAATACTTTTCCGCCCGATCCGATTATTTCTCCTGGTTCCAGTAGTTTGTATAGGACTCGTCCTTCTATGGGAGACTTTAGAAAGCTATCATTGATATTCGTTTGTATCACCTGTTTTTGAGCTAATGCTGCATTGATAGCACTATCTGAAGCAATAACCTGTGCTTTTGCTGCCGCAATAGCCGCCACTAACGTGTCGACAGCCGCTTCATGCTGCTGAAGTTGCACCAATGATATATTATTATTTACATAAAGGTTTTGAGAGCGTGCTAGATTTTTACGCGCCAATTCGAGTTCACTCTGGTGCTGACGTACAATGGCAGATGCATATTTTTTATTTTCTTTAGCCTGTTGCACTTGAGCCTGAGCCTGTTGCAATTTCGCATTCAGTTCATCCGTATCAAGCCTTGCCACAATCTGTCCAGCTTTGACGATATCACCTTCATTCACTGATACTTCAGTCAAACGTCCAGATAGTTTGGTTGCAATATCTACTTCTGTCGCTTCAATCCTTCCGTTTCCGAAAGCGATGGATTCGGGAAGTTCTGATTGGTTTAGGTAATTGTATAAGAAAATCCCTCCTCCTATAATTCCTGCAACAACACTGATAATAATTAACCGCTTAAAGATTATTTGTTTCATTCATTTGCCCTTTTTCACCAATTTATTTATTCATAATATACGTTTCCAAACGTTTAATCAATTTTTCACGCTCCGAATCTTCTACAAAAAGATTAAAAGAGCCAATATCCTGCTGTAATTGGAGTAAATCCATCATAAAACGATATGTAGTATTTGCCGATTCCAGATCGGCGATTAAACTAGTATTTTGCGCAGAAAGAAGATCGCTCATCGTCCGTGTACCCTTGGCATAATTCTCCCTTACCATGTTGAAACTCTTTTTAGCGGTAAGAGCTGCTTCTTCGGAAAGGTCTATTGAAGAGTAACTGGCTTTCAACATATGAAGGTCACTCCGTATTTGTTGTTCCGTTCTTCGCAACTGATCCATATAATTTATTTCCAATTGCTGTAGTTTCAATTGTGTACGCGTGCTTCTTGCTTTTCGTGCACCACCCTCATAAAGAGGCAACGAAAGACGAACCCCAGCTTGCCAGTCCGTCTCGTTTTTCATGTTGATTCCCGCACCTGGATTTCTGGTCTCGTCAAAAATATGCGAAACATCTGCTCCGAATATGATATCCGGGGACCAGTAAGAACGTTCATCCGAAAGAAGCTGCCGTTTCTGCGCTCTCATTTGCGCATTTAACTGATGTAATTGGGGTATGTTATCAATCCCCTCACTAATAAAAAAAGAAGACATGGCATCAAAACTGCGCTGATCTGTAATCAATTCTGAAAGCACTTTCTTGTTATTGAGTATAACCGGGGTATCGAGAGTCGCCGGCTCAGTGATAAAACGTTCACTAATCTTACGATTTAAAATCAGATTCAAACCATCTTTTCCTTTTTCGACGTCTGCTCTGGCATTCAAAACGTTTTGCCGTGCTGTTGCAATTGCACTTTCCCAGTAATAGACATCAGACATATCTGACGAACCGGCTTGAACCCGCCCTTTTGCCAATTCAAGATTCGTTTGAGTCAGTGTAAGATTATCTTGCTGTATACGATAATGTGTCTGAGCGATCAAAACATTTAAAAAAGCAGTCATTGCCTGTTTTACCACTTCAATTTCCAGGGAACGTTGCTGCTCTTCGATAGCAACTTGTAATTCCTTTTGAATCTCCAGATTTGCCAATGCTTTTTCAGAAAACAGAATCTGCTGTAACTTAATCCTACCGCTTACACTCTTTTCGGCGTAAAATCCATTTTCAACATAAACATTGTCACTGTTTTGTTGCGAATATTCAGCTTCACCGGTTATTTGCGGGAAAAGGACGGAACGCACTTCAGCAATGTTTTCCTTATTCGCTGCAACTCCAAGTTTGGCACCGATAATACTTAGATTGGCACGAATCGCTTCTTTAGCTATTGTAGTTAAGGATAGTTTTGGTTCTTTTTCTACTGTTTCATTGAATAAAATAGCATTATCCAAAACACTAAACTTTGGGTAGACTCCGATTGCAGGCGCAGTTTGCATATTAATCATCAGCTGCTGTTTTTGCTCAATCAGCACCGGTTGTTCTTCCACTTTTTTCCCACGCATGACAGCTAGTATGTTCAACGCTGTTCTGCGTGCTCTTCGAGATAAGTCATCTTTCTCTGCAGATGAAGCTAAAGCCCCTTCATATATCATAGTTCCATCACCTAAAGCATACGTCGGCAGCTTTCGTTCATTGATCGTTTTAATCCATTGTTTTCGAACTCCGGTATCCACACTACTTAAAGAGGTTAGCATCAGTGCGTTCAAATCGGCAGGAATTTTATGTGTAATATCTTTGTCCCGCTCATTTACTGGTATAAATATTAGTTCTATTCCCTGCTTCTTCGCTTCAGTCACCGCCTTATTGGCCGCTGTGGCAAACAGTCGGTATTGAGACTCTTCGAGTACGATTCCTATCTTCTTAAATGAGACAAGTTTTTGAAATTTCCGAATCTCTTCGTTTAGTTGTGTTTCAGCCGTCACATAATTTAGATTATGAATGGAAAAACGGTTATGTTTTTGCACTCCCGACAATGAAACATTATAAACAAACGGTGCAAATGTCGGTTTTGAAAATGCGGTGCGTGTCAATGCGATCTGAGATGCCATACTACCAATTAAAAGAACAAAATCTATGTCAGGATCTTTTTGAAATTTTTCTATAGATGACCGTATCCGTTCGACCGAAAAATTTCCGTTATAGCGTTTCGATTCTGGAAACCGGACCGTAAATTCCCCTTCACTCGCTTTTTGGATTTCATCGATAAGCAATGTTTGCGCTTCGAAAAGTTTTGGATTTTCGCCATCCGATATAATTCCAACCGTATATGTATATCCAGCAAATACTTCACTAACCGTTACAGTCCATACCAATACGGCAGCAAGAATCGATAGTTTCATGAGTTGTCTTTTTTTAGAAGTTGAATAAACATCTCTACAGCTTCATCTACTCTTGACACTAAATCACCACCCGCAAATATCCAATATTTGGCCATCCCGAACGTAATGCCGTCAAATAAAAAAAATAGTTCCATTGGATTTTTAGAACAGTTCAAAGATTTTAATAATGGTTTCATAACCTTCTCGGAAACATAAAGATGCATTTGTGTTAAAGGGTTATATTCATCTGAAGATACGTGTAGGTTGAAAGTTGGATCATGCAAGATAACCTCTTTCAAGGCATTTTTATTTTTGACTATGGCAGTAAATTTGATTTTTACCATGATTTTAAGCATTTCAATAGGGTCAGTTTTATTTTCTAGTTCTTGTTCCATAAGGTCGATGTAATACTCAATTAATCCAATAATAAATTGGTTATATAAAGCTTCTTTCGATCCAAACATACTGTAGATTGCACCGACTGATACTCCTGCATTTTTAGCCAGATCAGAAATTTTCATATTCTCATACCCTTCGTTTACAAAAAGGGTTCCGGCTTCTTCCAGTATAAGGTCACGTTTCATTTCTTGAACTTTTCTTTTAAACGTCATAACTGCTTTTTCCTGCATTTTCTTAGTATTATGCAAAATGTAAACTTAAAATAACAATATGACTCTTTTTTTGAATTAAGTTCATTTTTATATATTGAATTGTTATAATGTACTTAAAAAATTTAAATGAGGCCGTTTTTTTATATGTCACGGCTGAATATCCGGAGGTCATATAAACGCACGGGCAGAATGGTGTACTACGTGAGAGAAAGTATTTTATTTAAATTTTTTGCAAGAATTTTCTTGATCCTTATTATTGTAGTTCTTTTTGCATTTGCTGCTATTTATTACTATATTGAACGACAAAACGGTGAATATATTAGTAGTCTGATTGAAAGATCCCAAAAACAATTTGCCAATACTTTATCTCTGTATCCTGACGCATCTGAGAACATAAAAGAATCTTTTACAAAATCGCATAAAAAGATTGTAGAAAATAATGTTGTCAAAATTGAGTTAAAGGACAAAAAACAAAATATTCTCATTAATTATGAAATGCAATCGGTTCCCGCACATGTCAGATCCGTTTATCAAACTATATCTTTCGCCCCTGGCAAACTATTGAATTACATTATGCTTCCAATCAATGATCAAAGTTTCGCTCTCGTTTATATTAAAAAAATTAACACCAAAAATCAGCAGTTTTATACTTTAAAAATGATTATTCTACTTCCTTCAGAGACTGTCAATATGATGCGAGAAAAAATGAGAGAGGCTTTTTATGCCATTTCTTCAATTATTTTTCTTGTCATGATCAGTATCTTTCCACTTATATATCGCCAATACCGTGAACTCGAAAACGACCGCCAAATACTACTTAAAAGTAATTTCCAGATGATTGAAGCCTTGGGAAATGCAATAGCTCTAAGAGACAGTGACACATCTGATCACAATTATAGGGTGACTTACTATGCCTTACAGTTTGCAAAATCGTTAAGTCTGGACAAAGACCTCTTCCCGTCCTTATTAAAAGGGGCTTTCCTTCATGACCTTGGTAAAATCGGTATTTCAGATACAATATTGCTGAAACCAGGAAAACTAAATTCGACGGAATATATAGCGATGCAAAAACATGTCGAATACGGACTGAATATAATTGAAACCATTGCATGGATAAAAGACGATGCTGCCTCCATCATCGCTTCTCATCATGAACATTTTGACGGTACCGGATACCCCAAAGGACTTAAAGGAAATGATATTCCGTATATAGCACGCATATTTGCCATTGTCGATGTATTTGATGCGCTCACCTCAAAACGTCCATACAAAGATCCTCTAGACTTGGAAGAGAGTCTAAAAATTCTCAAGCAAGGTTCTGGAACACATTTTGATCCTCAAATGATTGAAATATTTGTAGCAATTGCTCCAAAACTCTACGAAGACGTTCATTGGCGAGACAATGAATCATTGCAAATGCTTTTAAAACAGGTCGTTAGTCCTTATATTTATTATTTCAAACATCATTTGACGTAAAAAGGATGTGCATGTCGCTGATTCGCTTCTCATTTTCTCTAATTGTATGCTTTACAACATTGATTTACGCAAATGAATATGAAGAAGGACTGAATCAATACAGGAACGGTCACTATACGGAAGCAGCACGTTTATTCTCTATTTCTGCCGAGACAGGTAATCCATACGCACAATACGCACTTGGACAAATGTATGAAGAAGGCAACGGTGTTGAGCGTAATATATCGAAAGCGATAGGTCTATACAAGCGTTCCGCCTCCATCTATCAACTGCCATCCATTTCCTCTCAGAATGAACAGATCATTCCACAGGCACATCTATATCAAATTGACCCGCAAAGTGATGCAGAAAGACGAAAATATATTTTAGAAAATATTCCTATGCCGAAAGATATTGATGAACGCGAGACAATACTGACCAAGATCTTTGGTAATTTTGGGATGTTGCCTTATGAAAAGACATATTTAATCCCAGTTGCTTATACCACTAAAAATTACGAGAAATATGATCCGATTTCCTATCCGGGTTACCAAGAATTTAACAACAATATTGAAACAGAATTTCAGATCAGTTTGAAAAAAAATCTTACATATAATCTTCTTGGGCTAAATGAAGAGTTCGGATTTGGATATACTCAGGAAGTTTGGTGGCAATTCTATTCAAACTCATCACCTTTTCGTGAAAGTAATTATCGCCCAGAAATATGGCTTATGTTGCCCGTTCAGGATAAAAAATATGCTGATATCGGGTTAAAAGCATTTAAAATAGCTTTCTGGCATGAATCTAATGGGTTAGGCGAACCTCTATCAAGAGAATGGAATCAAGTTTACCTCGATACAATTTTCTTCTACAATAATCTAATAACTACTTTGAGAGTCTGGTATCCGGATCCTGGAGGAAACAATAAGGATATAGCTGATTATCTTGGATATGGACATGTCAAACTAAATTATATTCTGGGCAAACATCAATTTGATTTGACATGGCGCAACAACCTTCATTTTGGCGGTGATAATCGAGGTTCCATTGAGGGTGAATGGTCATATCCAATTGGATACTCAAAAAATAATTTTTGGTATATCAAAGCATTTAGTGGTTATGGGGCAAGTCTAATGGATTATGATCATTTTCAAAATCGTATAGGGTTCGGTTTTTTATTCTCACGATGAATTGACAAAATCAACAGATATAGATTTTGAACAAAGGTTAAGAGATTGGTTAGGCTATTTAAAGATATTTGCTCCGTTTGAAAAAGATAATATAACCCTACCGTTTAGATAATCTATATATTGCTATGAATAGTAAGTGCTATGTAGTAGCATATTTTATTGTAAGGTAGCAGGAATTATTGTAAATCATACCCGCCGCCAAAAATGCTGGCGCCGGTACTCGTGTGGTGGGGGGAGCGAAACGGGCGAAGCGGCGTGAAAGAGGGCTCTTTTCCCTCCAGGATTTCGAGCTTGGCGCAATCGAGCATTTCGTCGTTGTGCAGCGGGGGGAGAATATGACGCAGCCGTTTGGCGATCATCGATTTCCCGCTCCCGGGAGAACCTTCCAGCAGCAGATTGTGCATCCCCGCAGCGGCGATGAGAGCGGAGCGTTTGGCGTGTTCCTGTCCGCGAATGTCGCGAAAATCGAGGGGATATTCTTCATGATAGAAATAGGGTTCCCCTTCGTGTTCGAGGCGTTTGAAATCGAACGAGGAACATTCCGCGGGTTCGGGCGCGGCAACGCCCCGAAGAAGTTCGAGGGTTTGGGTAAGGCTCGATACACCGTAAAAAGAGATGCCGGGTATTTTGGAGAGTTTGGCAACGCTGACGTCGGGGACGACGGCGCGTCGTATCAAGCCCTGGTTGGCTAAAGAGAGGATGATCGGATAGAGGAGGGTGTTTTCGCTCACGCTGCCATCCAGCCCCAGCTCGCCGAAAACGTACCACCCCTCGGTCGACTCTTCTCCGTTCCCCAGTGCGATCAGCGCCGCGATGGCCAGATCGAAATGCGACCCCTCCTTGCGCAGGTCACTCGGAGCGAGATTGACGGTGAGGCGTTTGGGGGGGAACGTGAAACCGTTTCCCAGTAGGGCCGATTTCACCCGCTCTTTGGACTCGTTGATGGCCGTATTGGCCATACCGACGATCGTAAAAGCCGGGAGTCCTTTGGTGGCGGTAAACTGGACTTCGACGGGTTTGGCGTCGATCCCTTCGAATGTGGCGCACAACAACTGTTTCATGGCGAGTACCGTTATGGGATTTGAGAGATATTGTAACCGGAAAATGTTATTTTTGGGTAAATATTGCAAAATGCAAAGAGAAGGAGGCGGCGGAAGGGATTATTTTTTCTCTTTTTGTGCTCTTTTGTACTCTTTTTCAAATTTTTTACGACGGTTGTAGGAGAGCTTTTCGATGAAAAGTTTACCGTCGAGATGGTCGATTTCATGCTGGATCGCGATGCTGAGCAGCTCCTCGGCTTCGAGGAGGCATGGGTTGCCGAAGCGGTCCTGGTAATGGAGCGTCAGCGATTCGTAGCGCTCGACGTCCTCATAAAATCCCGGAACGCTCAGGCACCCTTCCTGGTAGAGGGTGGTACCCTTGGGATTGTGGATAACGGGATTGATGATTTCGATCAAACGGTCGCGCGACTGGTTCCCCTCTTCGTCGGGAATGCACAATATCAGGGCGCGGATAGGATTGGCGACCTGGATCGCGGCAAGGCCGATGCCGTTGGAGAGCATCATCGTATCGTACATGTCGTCGAGAAAACGGTGCAATGCTTCGTCGAACTCCGTAACGGGGGCCGAGACGGTTTTGAGAATTTTATTGGGATAAGTGACGATCGGGAGAATCATGAAGGCTTTATTCGTTGCTGGTTGCGACCATGTAGCGCAGTTTCGAATTCTCGTCGGCCATGTTCATCGCATCGAGGGTGTTGACCAGGGTCTGTTCGACTCCCTCGGCAGCCGTCATTTCGGCGATCCCGATCGCGATGCGCAGCTGAATCTCTTTTTCGGCCAGAAAGAAGTTGCTCGAAGCGACGAGGTCGTATAGACGCTCAGAAGCCCGCTTGGCACTTTCGATGTCGGTGTGTTTGAGCACCATCGCGAATACCCCTTCGCCGTAGTGGGCGACGATATCGCTGCGCCGGGAAGTTTTCAACAGTAACCGTGCCACGGTGCGGATCATCAGCTGCTGCGCTTTTTCGCTTTGGATAATCGAACTGGTCTCTTTGGAGAGGCGCACGGTGATGAGAGAGCTTTTGTGCTTGAACTCGTCGATCAGGTTGCGTTCCTGCTCAAGTTTGGTGAGGAGATAACGTTTATTGTAAACGCCGTACTGGTTGTCGAAAATCGTTTCGTTTTCGACCTGGCGTACGATTCCCGCTGTTTCGTCGTATACGCTTTTCATGTGCGTGACCTGTTTTTTGAGGATCGCACTGAGTTTGTTGACGTCGTTGCTCAACGATGAGAGCAGGTCACTGGCTCCCGCTACGGTCGGGACGCTTTTCATCTCTTCCTTGCGTTTATCGAGAATTTTCTCCATTAACGCGATGTTTTTGTAGAGGGTGGCACTGAGCTGCAGGATGTTTTTGATCGAGAGAAAACCCTGTTTGAGGTTTTTTTCGAGTTCGACGCTTTTGTCGTCGTGGTTGTCCTCTTCGAGTTCGAGGATAGAGCCGATCTGGCGGCGAAGGCTTTCGCTTTTGTCTTCGAGAATACGGTCGAAGTAGAGGGCGAAATTGTTGGGGGTCGGGGGAAGGTTGTCTGATATCAGGGCGCTCAGAACCTCTTTCGCAAAAATTTCCAGATCGCTGGTTGGGTCACTTAAAGAACCGGTACTGATACTCATAAAATTATTGCTCCCGTCAGGATTGGTTTGGGGGGCGGGCCGCTGTGAGCGCTTGAGATCACTGAGACTCGCCATGAAACATCCCTAATTATTTGTCTTCTTTTTCTTTTTGGACAAGCACTTCGTCAATGATACCATAACTTACCGCTTCTTCTGCGGACATGAAGTTGTCGCGGTCGGTATCTTTTTCAAGTTTTTTAACACTTTGTCCGCAGTTTTTCGCCAGGATCTCGTTGAGTTCGGCTTTCATCCGAAGAATCTCTTTGGCCTGAATCTCGATATCGGTAGCCTGTCCCTGCGCGCCGCCCAGGGGCTGATGGATCATGATCCGCGCGTGGGGGAGAGCGTAGCGTTTGCCTTTGGTTCCCGAACTGAGCAAAAAAGCGCCCATTGACGCCGCCTGGCCGATACAGATCGTGCAGACATCGGGACGGATGTAGTTCATCGTATCGTAGATCGCCATTCCCGAGGTGATGACGCCGCCGGGAGAGTTGATGTAGAAATAGATGTCCTTGGTCGGGTCTTCCGCTTCCAGAAACAACAGCTGAGCGACGATCGAAGAAGATACGGCATCGTTGACTTCGCCGCTGAGCATAACGATACGGTCTTTGAGCAGACGCGAATAGATGTCGTAGGAGCGCTCTCCGCGCCCCGTCTTTTCGATGACGTAAGGGATGTAGCTCATTAGGCCTCTTTGATTTTGTCGTTGAGCAGTTTGCTAAGAACGCGATCTTCGATCATCGCCATCTGGATCGCCGGAAGGTATCCCGACTCTTGGTAGTGTTTGTAGATCGCTGAAGGGTCTTGTCCCATCTGCATCGCTTCGAAATAGATCGTCTGCATCAGTTCCTGCTCGCTCACCGCAACGTTTTCGGCGCGGGCAAGGGCATCGACGATGAAGGTCGCTTTGACGGCGCGGCAGGCGTCGTCACGGAACGTTTCGCGCAGCGCTTTGACTTTTTCGGCGTCGTTGCGCAGCTCTTCGAGCTCCGCTTCGGCCATTTCCCGCGCTTTTTTGTTCAGCGCCATGTCCATCTCCTGCTCGACGATGAATTCGGGAAGGTCGATTGTAAACGCGTTGACGAAAGTTTCCATCAGTTTGGGTTTGAGTTCGTCGTTGTAGATTTTGCTCATCTCTTCGCTCTCAAGCTGCTCTTTCACTTTTTCTTTGAGCATTTCGAGGTTCGCGTCTTCGAAACCGGGAAGCATTTTTTTCGCGAGTTCGTCGTCGATGCTGACCGCTTCTTTTGCCTGGATCGCGTTGACTTTTACCTTGAACTGGGCCGGTTTGCCCGCCAGTTTGCTGCCGCCGTAGTTTTCGGGGAATGTGACGTCGATCGTTTTCTCTTCCCCTTTTTTCATCCCGATGACCTGGTCTTCAAATCCGGGGATGAACTGGCCGCTTCCGAGGCGGAGGCTGAACCCTTCGGCTTTCCCCCCTTCGAACGCTTCGCCGTCGACGAACCCTTCGAAATCGATCACCGCAGCGTCGCCGCTGATGAGCGCTCTGTCTTCTTCAACGTCGACGAACGGAGCCTGAGCGCCTGCGAGCTCTTCAATACGCTGCATAACCGCTTCGTCACTGATGGCGGGCTTGGCGACTTCGGGAACCATTGCCGCGTAATCGCCCAGTTCGATCGCGGGGCGGATCGCGAGGGTTACTTCAACGTCGATGCCGTTGTCGTTTTTATCGAATTTCGTGATCTGGGGTTCGCCGATCAGGGCGCTTGCCGCGATCTCCATCGCCTTGAGCCCTTCGTCAAGCAGGTCGCGGAGCGCCTGCGCTTCGGCGTCTTGTACCAGGCGGTCGCCGTATTGTTTTTTCACGGCGCTGACGGGGACTTTCCCTTTGCGGAAACCGGCGATTTTCGCCTCTTTGCTGAGCTGGTTGGCGATTTTCTCGATGTTGGCATCGATGGTGTTGCGGGTGATGGCCGCGTTGATTTTGGCGTTCGCAGAGTCGATTTTATTCGTAGTAATTTGCATTGAATCCCTTTGTTGTCGTTGTCTTGACAGACTAAATGGGGGCAATAATACCCAAAATGCTCTGATAAGTCTATGAAGGATCCGTTTTGCTCATCTGCTCCTCAGCAAAAACGTGATAAAGTAAGACCATCAAGATTGGACGAGAGAACGATGTCAAAAACAACCACCCAGCAAGCATTCGAAGACGCGGTCAAGACGATGATCCGCTACGTCGGCGAAGACGAAACCCGCGAAGGGCTCCTCAAAACTCCCGAGCGGGTCATGAAAGCGTACGAATTCATGTTCGGAGGCTACAATGAAGACCCGCAGGCGATTTTGAATTCGGCGATGTTTGAAACTTCCAACGACGAAATGGTGCTGATCAAAGATATCGAATTTTACTCGACGTGTGAACACCACCTCCTTCCGATTATCGGACGTGCCCATGTCGCCTATATTCCTGACGGAAAAGTGGTCGGCCTCTCCAAAATCCCGCGCGTAGTCGACGTTTTTGCCCGCCGGATGCAGATCCAGGAGCAGCTGACCGAACAGATCGCCGATGCCCTGATGCACGCGATCAGCCCCAAGGGGGTTGCGGTCGTCGTTCAGGCGCGCCACATGTGCATGGAGATGCGCGGCGTAGAGAAAATCAGTTCCACGACGACGTCGAGCGCACTGCGGGGGTTGTTCAAGCGGGACGAAAAAACGCGGATGGAGTTTTTCAACCTGATCAACTCGCCGGCCGGAACCCGATACTAAACGATGCCGCTCAAAACCATCCGAAGCCGTCTGGGAATCGAAAAGCTGACGACCCTGTTCGGGACGATCACCAAGATCAGCCCTACCGTAATCGTTGCCGAAGGGCTTCACGTCAGTATCGGCGATACGGTGCTGATCGTGTCGGAAATGAGCGGTGCCCAGGCGATGGGAATGGTCAGCGAGGTAGAGCGGAACCGGTTTTACATTACCCCGTTTCGGTTCGTGGAAGGGTTCCGGACCGGAGACAAGATTTATCCGAACCAGACGGGGATGATGATCGAGGTGGGAGACGCCCTGCTCGGACGGGTCGTCGATCCGTTCATGAACCCGATCGACGGGAAGGGACCGATCGGTTCCACCCATCTCGAACCGATCATCAAAGCTCCCATTGCGGCGATGAAACGGGGGATGATCGATGAGCCCTTCAGCGTCGGGGTCAAGACGATCGACGGGCTGCTCACCTGCGGGAAAGGGCAGAAACTGGGAATATTCGCCGGGAGCGGCGTCGGCAAATCAACCCTGATGGGGATGATCGTCCGCGGCGCCCAGGCGCCGATCAAAGTGGTCGCCCTGATCGGGGAACGGGGGCGTGAGGTTCCCGAATTCATCGAAAAAAACCTCGGCGGAAATCTCGAAAATACGGTGATTGTCGTCGCCACCAGCGACGATTCGCCGCTGATGCGCAAATACGGGGCGTTCAGTGCGATGAGCGTGGCGGAGTATTTCAAAGGCAAAGGGCTCGATGTTCTGTTCATGATGGACTCCGTGACCCGTTTTGCGATGGCACAGCGTGAGATCGGCCTTGCGCTGGGAGAACCTCCCACCTCGAAAGGGTATCCCCCCTCGTCGCTTACCCTGCTGCCGCAGCTTATGGAGCGGGCCGGCAAAGAGGAGGGAAACGGTTCGATCACCGCTTTTTTTACGGTGCTCGTCGAAGGGGATGACCTGAGCGACCCGATCGCCGATCAGTCGCGCTCGATTCTCGACGGCCACATCGTCCTTTCGCGGGAACTGACCGATTTCGGGATCTATCCTCCCATCCATATTCTCAATTCCGCGTCGCGGGTCATGAACGATATCATTTCCCCCGAACATTTCGCCGCCGCCCGGCGGTTTCGCCGCCTCTATACTTTACTTAAAGAGAACGAGATGCTGATCCGCATCGGCGCATACGTCAGGGGAACCGACCGGGAACTTGACGAAGCGATCGGGAAAAAAGAGCAAATGGAGAAATTTCTTTCGCAGGGGGAAAAATTTCAAACCGATTTTCAAGAAACGGTCGATCAGCTGATCGCAATGATGGCCAACTGATACCGAATCCTTAAACCGCGTTAAACATAAAAAACCCTTAAGGTTAGTATAACGAGCTTTGCTCTATTATCCCGAAAGTTAAACAAGAGAGAATTTGTCTTTTATTGCGTGACGATTTCTCGAGGAGAATTTATGCAAGTCTATTTGGACAACAACGCCACGACCAGAGTCGACCCTGCCGTCGTCGAGGCGATGATCCCGTTTTTCAGCGAAATCTACGGGAACCCCAATTCGCTTCACCGTTACGGCACCGCTTCGCATCCGGCCATTACCAAAGCGATCAACCAGATGTACAAAGCGATCAATGCGGGCGATGACGACGATATCATTTTTACGTCGTGTGCGACCGAATCGAACAACTGGGTACTCAAATCGGTATGGGTAGACAAGATCCTTAACGGCGACAAGAACCACATTGTGACGACCGAAGTCGAACACCCATCGGTCCTCTCGACCTGTAAATTCCTCGAAGAGCAGGGGGTTAAGGTGACGTATCTGCCGGTGAACGACCAGGGGATCGTCGAAGCGCACACCCTGCGCAGTTTCATCACCGATAAAACGGCTCTTGTTTCGGTGATGTGGGCGAACAACGAGACGGGGATGATTTTCCCGATCAAGGAGATCGGCGAAATTTGCCGTGAACGGGGAGTGCTGTTCCACACCGACGCGGTGCAGGCGGTCGGAAAAATTCCGGTCGACGTCCAGGACGTCCATGTTGATTTCCTCTCGATGTCGGCCCATAAATTTCACGGTCCAAAAGGGATCGGGGCCCTCTATATCCGCAATTCCGAAGCGTTGACCCCGCTGTTGCACGGAGGCGAACACATGGGTGGGCGCCGTTCAGGGACACTGAACGTCCCCTACATTGTCGGGATGGGTAAAGCGATCGAACTGGCCACCGAGAATATCGAAGCCAAGATGGCTTCCATCCGTGCCAAGCGTGACCGCCTCGAAGATGCCCTCCTCGCCGAACTGAGCGACGTCATGGTCGTCGGAAACCGCGACAACCGTACTCCCAACACGATCCTCATCTCGATCCGCGGGGTTGAGGGGGAAGGGATGCTGTGGGATCTCAACAACGCCCTGATCGGTGCATCCACCGGTTCGGCCTGTGCGAGCGAGGATCTCGAGGCCAATACCGTTATGCTGGCGATCGGGGCCGACCACGAACTGGCGCATACGGGGATCCGTCTGAGCCTTTCGCGTTTCACGACCGACGAAGAGATCGATTACGTGATCGACGCGTTCAAAAAAGCGGTCGTGCGGTTACGCGCGATTTCAAGTTCTTATGCAAAAGTTCAGCCGACACCGGGTGGTGAGGCTGCGGAATGCAATATCCACCACTGAGAAGGAAACAATTATGGCAAAAAATGATCTTTTGGGCGGGTCTCTTTGGGACCAGTATTCGAACAAAGTTACCACGCTGATGAATAATCCCCAGCATCAGGGGGAGATTACGCAAGAGGAGTGCGACGCTGCTGGGCATAAACTCATCGTCGCCGATTTCGGGGCAGAGAGCTGCGGTGACGCGGTGCGCCTTTACTGGGAAGTCGATCCCGCTACCGATACGATCGTCAATTCGAAGTTCAAAAGCTTCGGATGCGGTACGGCGATTGCCAGCTCGGACATGATGACGCAGCTGTGTATCGGCAAAACGGTCCAGGAAGCGGTCAAGATCACCAACATCGACGTCGAATTCGCCCTCCGCGACACCCCTGACGTTCCTGCGGTTCCCCCGCAGAAAATGCACTGTTCGGTCATGGCGTACGACGTCATCAAAAAAGCGGCGGGTCTTTACCTGGGTGTCGATGCGGCGAGCTTCGAAGACGAGATCATCGTCTGTGAGTGCGCGCGCGTCAGCCTGGGAACGCTGCGCGAAGTGATCCGCCTCAACGACCTCAAAACGGTCGAGCAGATCACCGATTACACCAAAGCGGGCGGATTCTGTAAATCCTGTATCAAGCCGGGCGGACACGAAGCGCGCGAGTATTATCTGGTTGACATCCTTGCCGACGTTCGCCGCGAAATGGACGAGGAGAAAATGCGCGCCGCTGCCGATGCGGGAACGCACGGCGATTTCGAGACGATGACCCTTGTGCAGAAGATCAAGGCGATCGACAGCGTCATCGACGAGAGCGTCCGTCAGTTCCTTGTCATGGACGGCGGAAACATGGAAGTCATCGACATCAAAGACTCACCCGATTATATCGACGTCTATATCCGCTATCTGGGTGCGTGTTCGGGATGCGCGAGTTCGACGACCGGAACGCTTTACGCCATCGAAGCGACGCTCAAGGAAAAACTCTCCCAGAAGATCCGCGTTCTGCCGATCTGATTTTCTGTTTTAGAAAAGTGGGGATTGCCCCAGCCAAACTCCGATCTCTATTATAAAGAGACCGGAGTTCATTTACCGTTAGAATTTGTAATTTACGCCGGCAAAGAAAGATTGGAAGCTGGTAATTTCTTCTTTGTAATTCCCTGATTTATAGGTTGCGTCAGAGAAAAGATAACGGTAGCCCGCATCAACCGAAAAATGCTCATTCAGACCGTAATTAATTCCGACTTGCCCTCCGTATGCTAGTCCGTCTTGTTTGTAGTTTCCATTTTTGTATACCGAGTAACCTACAATTGCCCCTAGAAAGGGTTTGAATGCATTATCGCCAAAAAGATAATCACATCCTCCACCGTATGCATTTGTCGGTTTAGCGAAATCACCCCGATTGATGTGTTGATAAAAAGCGTATCCGCGTACATTGTTATCAAAGTAATACCCGATTTTCGCACTGTAAGCTGTGCTGGTATTCGAATAATGGTTCCCGGTAGAGGTTTCGTCCTTTTCCTTGGTACGGCCGACATCACCTCCCACATACCATCCGCTTTCACTCGCCATCATGGCAACATTGAGTAATCCCAGTAATGCAAGTTTCTTCATTAATTGCTCCATACAGTAGTCCAATATCATTGGCAAGCAAATAATAACAAAAAGAAACTCAATTCATATAGTATGTTTATATTTTTTTTTGTTTTTAAAAATTCTTATCAAACCAGTCGGCTACCTGGCTGCGGATCGTATGGCGCAGCTGGATGCCGGCGATGAAATCGTTGTGCTGGGCTTTGTTGAGCAGCGTTACGAGGGCGTTGCGCCGTTTGGAGAGGAACGGATGGTCGATCTGGCCGGGGTCGCCCATGACGACGAGGCGCGTTTCGTCCCCCATCCGGGTTCCGATGAGCTTAAGGGTAGCGTTGGTCATGTTCTGCGCTTCGTCGATGATGACGAATTTGCGAGAGATGGTCGTTCCGCGCATGTGGGCGATGTCCATCGCTTCGATGTTGTATTTTTTCATGAAGATTTCGGTCGCGTTTTCCCGTTTGATCGAATTCGTATTGCCCGTATATTCGACCCGTGCGTCGATGGAGTATTTGCTCTGATGCTCGATCGTGAAATTGATCGCGGCGTAGAGCGGGTACATGAAATACCCCAGTTTCTGCTCTTCGTCCCCCTTGCGAAATCCAAGTTCGGACTGCGGGTCGTTCGAGGTGACGGTGTTCCGGGCATAAACGATCCCTTCGACGATCCCCTCTTCGACCAGTTCCAGTCCCGCCTGCAGCGCCACGAGCGTTTTTCCCGACCCTGTCGAGCCTGAGACGACCGTGACGTAGTTTTGCGGGTGGGTCATCATCGCGTAATAGAATTTTTGTTCGAGGTTGAGGGGTCGCACAAGGCTTTCGTCGAAATGTTCCCCGAAACGGCGGTCGAAATCGCACCATTCGATTTGGCCGTTGACGCTCAACGCATGGCGTTGAATTCCCGTTTCGTACATTTCCGAGGCGGCGCTGAGTGCTTTTTGGACGAAGGTGATCTGGTCGAAATTGTGATGGGTTTTGTCGGCGGGGAGGGCAGGGGCCTCCTCGTATTCGTAGGTATAGGAAAAATCGATTTTTTCGGGGGCCTCGACGCTGCTGTTGCGGATGCTCTGTGATTGGATCCCCCGGATTTCGGCGGCGATGCGAAACGACATGTCGTTGGTAAGGAGTGTGAGGTCGTAATCGTCGGCAATTTCGGCGATTTTCGCATCGTTGAGCCCTTTGGGTTCCGAAAAGTGGGCCGAAACGCGGTAGTGCTCGCGATGGACGATGTAGAGGTCGATCAGGTTCGCTTCACCCCCGTGCAAAGAGCGGTCGAAATTAAGCGACAGGCGGTAATAGCGGTCGTTTTGGCACAGGTTGTGGTCTATGCGGCTGCGGACACATTCGGGGAGCTCTACCGAACTGATCGGTTCTCCCCATGCGATGTCGGCGAGACGGAAAAATTCCCGCGCCTGAAAGCCCGCTTCGGAGCGCATGTCGTCTTTTTTGCTGTTGAGTTCGGCCAGAACGACGTTGGTGATGACGACGCCGTTGAGATTCTCTTCGCTGATTCGGAGGATGTTGGTCGGATCGTCGAGGATAACGGAAGTATCAAGGAGGTAGCAGTTTTGTGTGCCCATGCGGAAACCTTATGAAAAGATTTCCTATGGTAGGGTATTTTTTCTTAAATTAGCCGTAATACCCTTTGAGGCCCTTCATTGTCCGCCCCATGTTGAGCAATACCATGTCCGCACAAACGAGGGCCGCCATCGATTCGGCCACGACCGATCCGCGGACGGCGACACAGGGATCGTGCCGCCCTTTGAGGGAGACGTGGACGCTGTGGCCGGCGGTATCGATGCTCTCCTGGTCGATGAAAATCGAAGGGGTCGGTTTGAAATGGACGCGTACGAGGATGTCGTCGCCGTTACTCATCCCTCCCAGGATTCCCCCCGCATGGTTGGTTTTGAATCCCTCGGGGGTGATGGGATCGTTGTTTTCGCTCGCCCGGAGGCGTGCGCTGCGGACCCCTTCGCCGATTTCGACCGCTTTGACGGCGTTGATCCCCATCATCGCTTCGGCGAGTACCGCATCGAGTTTGTAATAGAGCCCTTCGCCCAGGCCGACCGGAAGGCCGCTGATTTTAACCGTGGCTACGCCGCCGACTGCGTCATGGGCATTTTTGGCACGCAGGATCGCTTCTTTCTGGGCCTCTTCGACAGAGGGATCAAGGGCGTAAATCGGGCTGTTCGCGACGCGGCTGAAATCGAGCGTATTTGCTTCGATCCCCTCGATCGCGCTGATCCCGCTGGCAAAATCGATCCCCAGTTCGCGGAGCATCAGTTTCGCAACGGCGCCGCCGGCCACCCGTGCCGCCGTTTCGCGTGCCGAAGAACGGCCGCCGCCGCGGTAATCGCGGATGCCGTATTTGTGGAAATAGGTGAAGTCGGCGTGCCCCGGACGGAAAATGTCTTTGACGTTGGAGTAATCGCCGCTTTTTTGGTCGGTATTGTAGATGACCATCATGATGGGTGTCCCGGTGCTCTTGCCTTCGAAGACGCCGCTGAGGATTTCGACCTTGTCGGCTTCCTTGCGCGCGGTGGCAAACTCGTTTTGACCCGGACGGCGGCGGTCGAGTTCGCTTTGGATGTAGGCTTCGTCGATCGCAAGACCCGCCGGTACGCCATCAAGTACGCATCCGATCGCCTTTCCGTGCGATTCTCCGAAGGTGGTAATCGTAAAACGCTCTCCGAACCGATTCATTTGAGCTCCTTGTTCAGCATTTCCAGGGCGATTTTGGCCGCCTCCTGCTGCGCTTGCTTTTTACTTTTACCGCAGGCTGAGGCATACCGTTTGCCGTCGATGCTGACGGCCACTTCGAACTCTTTTTTGTGGTCGGGCCCGTGGGCCGCGATGAGGTCGTACTCGGGGGTGATCCCGAAATGGGCCTGGGTCAGCTCCTGCAACGAGGTTTTGTAATCTTTGAAGAGCGAATCGAGGGAGATGTCGTCGTGGACGTTTTCGAGGAGATAAATGGTGATCTCACGGACTTTCTCCAGCCCCGTTTCAAGGTAGATCGCCCCCATCACCGCTTCGAAAGCGTTCGAGAGCAGCGAGCTTTTGGTCCGCCCGCTGTTATTTTCCTCGGCATTGGAGAGATAGATGTATTCCCCCAGATTCAGATGGTTGGCAAGGCGGGTAAACCCCCCCTCGTTGACGAGAGAAGCCCTCATTTTGGAGAGTTTTCCCTCGTCGAAATCGGCGAATTTTTTGTAGAGGTATTCCCCGACGATCAAGTCGAGGACGGCGTCGCCCAAAAATTCGAGGCGCTCATTATTGTAGGGCTGTTTGTAGCTTTTGTGCGTCAGCGCTTCAATAAGGAGCTCTTGATTCTCAAATCGGTACCCGAGCTGCCGCTGCAGGGCTTGCAAATCGTTCATTATGTGTTCAATCCTTCTTTGTATTTTCCCGCTTCTTCGCGGGCGATCCGGTCGCACTCTTCGTTCTCCGGGTGGCCGTCATGCCCCCGTACCCACTCCCCCCGGATGGCATGGGGAGCGGAGACGGCGAGGTACTCGCGCCACAGATCGGGGTTTTTAACCTTTGCGAAATTGCGCTTCACCCACCCCTCAAGCCATTCGTTGATCCCTTTGATCACGTAGCTCGAATCCGAAACGATCGTCACCTCACAGGGTTCTTTGAGGGCTTTGAGCCCCTCGATAACGGCGCGCAGCTCCATCCGGTTGTTCGTCGTATGGGGTTCGCCTCCGCGGACGATTTTTTCATTAGTCCCATAGCGCAATATCGCGCCGAATCCTCCCGGCCCCGGATTGCCCAGCGCCGAGCCGTCACTGAAGAGAGTTATTTTCTTCATACCGCTCCCGTGACAGGTTCATCATCACCTCTACCGTATCAATCGCATGGCAATGGGGACAGCGGTGAAACGGCAGAAACGATATCTGCTTGCACTCGCCGCACGCGTACTCGAACTGCAGGGCCGCTTTTCCCATACCGCATTTGCGCAGCGCGATCAGCACGTCGAGTTCGAACACGCCGCTCCCCTCCGCAAGGGAGACGGAGCCTTTTGCGCTGAAAAGCTCGCGCAGATACGTATTGCTTGCAATTATATCCAAATCGAGATTATCGTCTCTAAGACGCCAGAGCACGTCGCTCAGACGGGGTGCGAGGGACTGGTCGAAACGGCTCCATGCGAGTGCGGGGCGGTTGGCGAAAAGCCATTCGAATACAAGATACCCAAGTTTACGGTGGCGCTCGTAAAGCTCGATAAGGCGCTCCCCCTTCTCATCGGTTCCGACGGTATGATCCCCCAGCAGCAACCGGCATTCGAGATAGAGTTTTTCGTCCAGTGAATCGGAGGCGATCTCCTGCAGCGATTCCATCACTTCGAGTGCCTTGTCGTACTGGCGCAGCTGTTCATAGATCAAAATGAGATAATGGAGCGCCTGGGGGGAGCGGGGATGGTTTTGGAGAATCTGTAAAAAAGTCTGTCGGGAACGTTCGAGAAACCCCGCTTTGAAATAATTTTTCCCCAGAAGCAGCAGCACCTCTTTTTGAAACGTCGTTTCACGGTTTTTGGAGAGGAGTGCGTGATAGATCTCGACGCTTTTTTCGAAGTTTCCCTGCATTTCGTAGCTGTGGGCAAGCATGAGCCACGATTCGTTTGGGAGGGAGTTGGTCTGTACCTGATCGCGTAGCCGGTTCTCATCTTCGAGCGATTCGAATTTTCCCAGAAACGATTCGAGATCGCGGTGCCCTTTTGCCGTTTTGTGCCGCCCCCACCAGTAGCTCAGAAACGAGAGGACGAAAAGGAGGAAGAAAAAAACGATGACGCCGAAAAGAGGGTCTCTAAATTCGATAAAAAATGTATCCATGCCGTATTATAGCTTTTGCACGACGATTTCGCGAATGATACGGTTGGCGGGATCGATCCGGTAGCGCAGGGGCGAATCAACGAAGGCACATTCATCCCCGCTGCACCGCATTTTGGCAAGCGGCGGGAGAGGTTGTCCCGTCTTTCGCCCGGTTTCGTCGGGGATGAGGGGGGTTGTGACGGCGATTTTGGCGACGCTTTTACCGCTATCGTCGGGAAAGACATACCCCAACACGGTATCGCCGCGTTTGATGACGAGGAGGGTTTCGGCTCCCTGCGGAACGATCTGGGAGAGTTTTTCGACGTTCAGTCCGGGGAGTTTGCCCTGAATCAGGGAAGGTTCGAATGCTGTCCCCATCCGCAGCGAACCCAGCCCCTGGGAGGTAAGGGTCATGGGATAGGGGAGGGAAGGGTCTTCGGGAGAATCGCATCCGGCGATAAGAACCCCCAGCAGCACAAGGAGCGCCCCACGCATCAGAAGACCCTCTCCAGCATCAGTTGCAGCGAAACCCGTCCGTTCCACTCGTTCTTATTCACGGTGTAGCTACAGCTCATGGTGCGGCTGTCGGGACATTCGAGCACCTGACGGAAGGCAACGAGTTCGATCGTTTTGGGATGCGTTTTCGAGGGGCGCAGTTCCAGCCGGCTATGGGACTGGTCGCTTCCGAAAAGCTTGACGTTGACCACTTCGGCGTCCCGCAGCAAGAAACGGGGGCGCGGGTTTCCTTCCCCGTAGGGCTCGAACCGCTCGAGCAATTCGAGCAGCTCGAAATTGATCATATGGTGTTCAAGCTCGCCGACGATATCGGTGTGTGGAATGAAATCGTTGGGATCGACCCCTTCGGCAACTTTGTTGATATCGCGCCGGAATTGCTCGACGCGCTCACCCGGCATCGAAAGTCCCGCCGCCATTTTATGCCCGCCGAATTTGTCGAGCAGTTCCTCCTGCGATTTGATAAGTGCGTAAAGATCGACGTTTCCGATGCTGCGGCCCGATCCCTTGGCAATGCCGTTGTGGATGCTAAGAACGATCGCGGGTTTTTGGAATCGGCTTACCAGACGTGAGGCGACGATCCCGACAACCCCCTCGTTCCAGTGCTCTCCCGCAACAACGATCACCCTGTCGTCCGGGGAGACCCGCAGCATCGCTTCTTCGGTCGTCTGGGCTTCGGTCTCTTTGCGGAGAGTATTGAGTGCGCTGAGGAGTTCGAACTGTTCAAACGCTTTTTCGGTCGTTTCGGCAAGGAGAAAGTCGAGGGCGATTTTTGCGTCTTCGAGCCGACCGGCGGAATTGATCCGGGGGGCGACCTGGAACGCGATGTCTTCGGAAGTGATTGCGGAGCGGTTGAGATAGTCGCGAATCATGACAAACGGCGGGAGCGGTGAGCGTTGCATCATCTCCAGCCCGGTTTTGACGATCGAGCGGTTGAACCCGACCAGCGGCATCACGTCGGCAATCACCGCCAGGGCGAGAAACGGAAAAAACTGCCGCATGTCGACCGAGAGTTCCAGTTCCTGCTTGAGCAGGCCCATAAAAAGCCAGGCTACCTGTGCACCGCAGATCTCTTTGTAGGGGTAGGAACAGTCGCGTTGTTTGGGATTGATGATGGCGTAAGCATCGGGAAGGGTGTCCGAGGGGGTATGGTGATCGGTGATGATCAGGTCGATCCCGCGTGCGCGGCACGCGTCGGCGGCGGCAAAAGCGTTGATCCCGTTGTCGACGGTGAAGACGACGTCGGCATCGATCCTTTCGAGAATTCCCGGAGAGACCCCGTATCCGTCGGTGAAACGGTTGGGTATTGCGGTCTCAAGCGGATAACCGATGAGATTGAAAAAGCGTTTGACGATGGCGGTCGAGGTGACGCCGTCGACATCGTAGTCGCCGACAACCGCGATGCGTTCATTCGAACGGATCGCCCGGGCGAGACGTTCGGCCCCCTTTCGGGCGTCTTTGAGCTCTTGCGGATGGGGGAGATCGGAGAGTTTTTCGGACGCACCGCCGAACCGGCGTGCGAGAAATTCACTCAGTGCGGCATGGTCTAGAAGGGGAACCTCAGGCAGGGTTCGCATGCGTAAAAGTCGCTTTGACGAACGCGAGGATCGAGGCGTTCGGGCTTTGGAGGCGTGAGGTGAATTCGGGGTGGAACTGCACCCCGAGGAACCACGGATGGGACGGGATTTCGACCGCTTCGATCAGACCGTTCGATTCTCCCGTGACGATCATCCCCGCTTTTTCCAGCGCTTCACGGTAGGTCGGGTTCGCTTCGTACCGGTGGCGGTGGCGTTCATAGATCACCGCTTCGCCGTTGTAGGCTTCGCGCAGATTCGATCCGGGTTTCGTTTCGCACGGATACTCGCCAAGGCGGAGCGTTCCGCCCATCGGGGAGGTGTGGGTACGCAGCTGTTTTTGGCCCGACTGGTCGATGAAGTTGTCGATGAGGTAGATCATCGGATGGGTCGTATGGACGTTGAATTCGATCGAATTGGCGTCTTCGTAGCCCAGAACGTTGCGGGCGTATTCGACGATCGAGAGCTGCATCCCAAGGCAGATTCCCAGGTAAGGGATCTTGTTTTCACGCGCATAACGGATCGCCTCGATTTTCCCTTCGACGCCGCGGTTTCCGAATCCGCCGGCAACAAGGACCGAATCGCAGTCGCGCAGAAGCGCTTCGGCCCCCTGCGTTTCGATTTTTTCCGAATCGACCCAGTTGATCGCGACGCGGGTATCGAGATGGGCGCCCGAGTGGATCAGCGCTTCGATGAGCGATTTGTACGACTCTTTGAGCTCGAGGTATTTGCCGACGAAACCGATCGTGATGCGGTGTTTGGGGGAGACGATCTTTTTCACCAGCGAATCCCACTGTTCCATATCGGGTTTGAGTTCGCCGAGTCCCAGTTCCTTGGCGATCGGGGCGAGGATGTTTTGCTGCAGGAAGCTCAGCGGCACCGCGTAAATCGTCTGTTCGTCGGTCGCTTCGATAATGCTGTCGCTGCTCACGTCGCAGCTGAGAGCAAGTTTTTTCTTGAACGTTTTGGGGAGAGGTTCTTCGCTTCGGGCGATGATCATCTGCGGGGTGATCCCGATACGACGGAGTTCCTGGACCGAGTGCTGTGTCGGTTTGCTTTTGTGCTCTCCAGCGGCTTTGATGAACGGAATGAGGGTGACGTGGATGAAAAAGGTCCCTTCGACCTCTTCGTCGTGTTTCATCATCCGGATCGCTTCCATGTAGGGCAATCCTTCGATGTCCCCGACCGTTCCGCCCAGCTCGACAACGAGGATATCATGCCCCTCGCCCGCTTTTTTGATCCGGTCGACGATTTCGCCGACGATGTGGGGGACGACCTGGATGGTTTGACCCAGATACCCGCCGCTGCGCTCGCGCTCGATGACGCTGCTGTAGACCTGACCCGTGGTAAAGTTGCTGGTGCGCAGATAGGAGGTGTTGAGGAAACGCTCGTAGTTCCCGATATCGAGATCGGTTTCGGCGCCGTCTTTGGTGACGAAGACTTCCCCGTGTTCGAGCGGGCTCATCGTACCGGGGTCGACGTTGATGTAGGGATCGATTTTGAGCATACCGACGTTTTTGCCGGAGTGTTTGAGAAGCGCGCCGATACTGGCCGCCGTGATCCCTTTACCGAGTGAACTGAGCACACCGCCGGTTACGAAAATATACTTGGTCATGGGTTGTTCCTTCGAGTTATGGGTCTGATTTGCTGGAAAAAGGCCGGATAAGGCCATTACGGCGACGTCTTGGAGCCGAAATTTAAGTCAGCCATTATATACTTTTATCGCTTATAAAAAGGATAATTATGGAATCAGCCCTCTATTACGTCACGATAGCGCTCGGTATCTCGATCGTCGTCAACCTCATATTGAAACGGTTGGGAGTATCGCAGATCATCGGCTACATCATGACGGGGGTAACGGTTGCCTATGTATTCGATCTGCGCCACATGGCCGATTCGCATACGCTGGAGATGATCGCCGAATTCGGGGTGGTATTCCTGATGTTCACGATCGGGCTGGAAGTTTCGCTGCAGCGGCTGGCGACGATGAAAACCGACGTTTTTTTCAACGGGGCGCTGCAGGTCGTCGTATCGGCACTCATCTTTTTTGCCCTTTCGTTCTGGGTGCTCCATATCCCCTTTGCCGCCGCGCTGATAACGTCGATGGCGTTGTCGCTCTCTTCGACGGCGGTAGTATTGAGCTATCTCAAAGCGACGAAGGAGATCGTTCGCCCTTACGGTCAAAAGGCGACGGGGATACTGATTTTTCAGGACATCGCGGTAATCCCGATCCTCCTTTTGATCGGGTTCTTGAGTTCCGACGGCGGGAGCATCGGCGACGTATTGCTCCAAACCACGGTCAGTGCCGTGCTGATCGTCGGATTGCTCTTTATCGTCGGGAAACGGGTGATGACGTGGCTGCTCCATTTTGCCTCCTCCAGCGAGGTGGACGAATTTTTCATGGGGTCGGTTCTCGTGATCGTCGTCGGGGCCTCATTGCTCGCGCACGCGTTCGGGTTCACCTATTCGCTGGGGGCGTTCGTTGCGGGGATGATCATTGCCGAAACCCGCTATCACCATAAAGTCGAATCGGATATTGCCCCGTTCAAGGACCTGTTGCTGGGGACCTTTTTCGTCACCGTCGGGATGAAGATCGATCTGGCCCTCTTTGTCAGCCATTTCGGCCAGATCGTTGCGATCCTCGCCGCGATTCTGGCGATCAAGGCCATCGTCATCTTCGGGGTCGTGCGTATCTATTCGAAAGCCAAAATCGCTTTCAAAACGGCGGTTGCTCTGGCGCAGGTCGGGGAATTTTCATTCGCTATTTTCGCGTTGGCTGGGAACTACAAACTGATACCCCAGGAACTGTCCCAGATTCTTGTCCTCGCCGTCGTCATGTCGATCGTCGTTACCCCGTTTATCCTCTCCAACCTCTCACGCATCAGCGACTATTTTTTCAAAGGGGTGAGTCTGACCGAGAGTTTCAGCATGCTTCCCGGGCGCCGATACCACGTTATCGTCTGCGGATACGGGGTCGTGGGGAAATTCGTAGCCAAAGAGCTGCGTGCGGGAGGGGTCGATTACGTTGTCGTCGACAACAGCTATAAACACGTCGAAGAGGCGCTGCGCGACGGTGAAGAGGTCTATTTCGGCGATATGTCGAAAACGGCGATCCTCGACAAGCTCTTTATCAAAGACGCCTCCAGCGTGATCGTCACCCTCGATAACATGGAAAAAAAGCGTCTCATCTGCGAAGCGGTGATTGCCCATGCCCCCAACGTCAAACTGGTCGTGAAAGTGGTCAACCTCGAAGAAAAACGCTCGTTGCGGGGATTGCCGATCTCGATTACGATCGACGGGAAAAAAGAGGTGGCCGCACGGCTCGTTTCCGAAGCGATGCGGTGCGAACTGGAGAAATAAAGAATAAAGACGAATCAGCTCTCTTTGGGCTGTTCGGTGACGAGCCACTGCAGGTAGCGGATCGACCAGTCTAGGTCTTCGAGGGCCGCATCGACCGCTTCAAGAGGCTGATCGAGGTGTTGCTTGAGTTCTTTAAGGCGCTGCTTGAGATACTGCGCCATGCTGTAATAGGCGTTCAGCGACGTATCGTCCTGCGCTTTGATGATAAGCTCTTCGAGGGTGTTGACGAGTTGCTGCTCGTTGGGGAAAATGTTCCCCGCTTTGCGAATCGTACGCTGCACCTTTTGCAGATGCGCCATATCGACTTTGAAATTTTCAGGATTGGCGGACATCAATTCCCTCTCGACCCCGGTTTGATCGCCTCGCTTCCATCGGCACACAGCGGGCAGTTTTCAGGGGCGTACATTTCGAAATCGAAATCGGCCAGCGCGAAAAGGGGCTTGTTCTCGGGCAGGGAGCAGTTCGGTTTCCGCTCAAGCGGACTGCCGCTGCGTTTGCAGAAGCCGCGGTTGGCCAGAGCGGCGAATCCGACGACCTCTCCACCGAGCGCTTCGATCGCCTTGGCCGCTTCCATCGCTGAACCGCCGGTCGTGATAATGTCCTCGCAGATGAGGACTTTTTCGCCCGGAGTGATTTCGAACCCGCGTCGGATCTGCATCTCGCCGTTTACCCGCTCGGCGAAGATAGAGCGCTTGTCCAGCGCCGTGGCGAGGGCGAACCCGGCGATCAGGCCGCCGAGTGCGGGTGCGCAGACCGTATCGATCGCGATTCCGTCGTTGCGGATGACGTCGGCAAGGGCATCGGCGAGGAGCTTCGCCGTTTTTGGGTCTTCGAGTACTTTCGCCGATTGGAGGTAATACTGCGAATGGTTCCCCGAACTGAGCTTGAAGTGCCCTTCGAGCATCGCGTCGGCATCGAGATAAATCTGTTTGACGTCCATGGTCATACCGTCAGCAGTTCCTGCTCTTTGTTTTTGAGCAGTTCGTCGATTTTTGCGGTGAATTTGTCGGTGATTTTCTGAACTTTCTCCTGGGCGACTTTCGATTCGTCCTGGGTGATCAGTTTGTCTTTTTCGAGTGCTTTGATTTTGTCGTTCGCTTTTTTGCGGTCGTTACGGACGGCGACTTTGGCCTCTTCGGCCATCCCTTTCGCTTTTTTCGCCGATTCCTGACGCTGTTCGACGGTCATCGGAGGGAAGAAAAGCTTGACGTCGGTTCCGTTGTTGTTCGGGTTGACGCCGATGTCGGCTTTCTGGATCGCTTTTTCGATGACGCTGAGCATCGATTTGTCCCACGGAGAGATCGTGATTGTCGTCGCATCGGTGGCCAGCACGCTTGCGGCCTGTTCCAGCGGCACCATCGAACCGTAACTTTCGACACGGATGTTGTCGAGAATTTTGGTTGTCACTTTTCCGGTACGCAGCGTTCTGAAGTCGCTGAGCATGTGGTCGACCCCTTTTTGCATCTGCTCTTCACAAAATTGATACACTTCGTTCAGCATAAAATCTCCTTGGCTAATGGTTTGTTACTTGCTGGCGTTCGCGTCGTTGGCGATGTTGATGGCCGGTGCCGCGACATCGGTTTTTTCGACCGAAGCGTCGATGACCGACGCATTTTTCTGCTGCGCGTAGAAATAGCCCAGCGCGATGGTGTTTACGACGAAAACGAATCCGAGGAAAAACGTCACTTTCGCCAGAAAACTCCCGGGACCTTTGGCTCCGAAGACCGATTCGTTTGAGCCGCTGTACGCTCCCAGCCCGATGCTGGAGCTCTTTTGCAAAAGTACCGCGATCGTGATCATAACGACCAAAACGATCTGTACGATGAGCAGAATACCTGTCATAAATTGTCCTTGTGATGAGAAAAAGTTCGCGATTATAGCATACGCGGGCTATGAAAATATTAAGAACGTCCCTGCGAAGATCATCACGCCGACCCCTAAAATATCGACGGCTTGAAGCATTCTGGCGCCGTAGGAACTGCTTTTGCGGCGCAATGCCGTTCCCATCACGGCGGTAAGGGCAATGGTGATTCCCATCCCCAGAGACATCACCACGGCGCTCAGAACTCCTAGGAGATACGCCCCCATCGAGATGGCAAACAAGAAAACGACGACCGTCCCCGGGCAGGGGACCATCCCAGCCCCCAGTATCAGCATCAAATCGGTCGATTTCGCGCTCGTCTGACAACCGTGGCATCCGCAGCTGCTTGCATGCGGTGCCGTGGCGCTGAACGTCATTTTAGCGTTTCTGGGGCGATAGTAGTGCCATTTTTGACGGGCCAGATAGAGGGCGACGGCGAGGATCACCAATCCGCTCAGTTTCGTCATGTACAAAGAGACGTCCGAAATGGTTTGTGAAAACATCGTATGGACGAACCAATAGAGGATCGTCGTCAGAACCAACGCGCTTGCGACGTGTGTGGCGGCGATGAGCACAGCGATCCCGATCCCCCGTGCGTAGCTCCGGTCGTTGGTGCTGAAATAGCTCGCTACGAGCGTTTTGCCATGCCCCGGTCCCGCGGCATGGAGGATACCGTAAAGGAGCGAAAACAGCAAAATAATCCCGATGCTGTAAAGGTTCGGATTTTCCTTTGCTTCGACCATCGCACCGTGGATTTTTTCGGTGAGGGACCGGAGGCTTTGGGTGAATTCGCCTTCGGGCGAGTGATTTTGAACCTTCCCGCCCAAGGGCGAAGCGAGGGCGATTTCGCGGGGATACAGATAGAGGTCGAGGATCGAATCGGATCCCTTGGAAATCCTCGGTACGGTCAGTTTCTTCCTCATGAGTACCGATTGTTCGGGGTTCAGATAGACGTTTTTATCGCTGAGGTGATAGATGATTTCGTTGTTGTAGGCCGCTTCGGCATCATATGCGATACGAAGACGGAGGGATTTTTTAATCGGCGCATCGACGGGAATGTTAAAGCGGTAGATGACGAGCCCTTTGTCGTAACGGACGGCAAAATGTTTGAGTTCTTTGAGTCGGATCGGCCGGCCGTTCACGGAAGGGCGGATAAAAAAACCGGTTTCTCTCATACTCAGCATTGCTTTATAGATTTCGTATTCTTCGGACCTGTTGAATTTGCCGTTGCGGTCGGTGTCGAAATCTCCCAGCACCATTTGGGAGAACGTAGGGTCCAGAGTCCACTCGACATCGACCGAGGAGAGTTTGTTCTGAGAGACGTTCAGATAAAGATGGGTGAGAACTTTGATGTCGCCGTAACTGCATGCCAGACAGCCCCAGCTAAAAGAAAACCAGGCGGATAATACGATTAGGATACGGAGCATGAGGGGCAGACTCCTTTGTAGATGACCGCATCGATCGTATACCCCTCGGGCATGCTGACGTTTTGGGGTCTCAGACACTCAATCATATGACAGTTCTGACAGATGAAATGGGGGTGAAAGATTCCTGAGAGTTCAAAGTACCGTTTTCCTTCATCCGATTCGATTCTGTTGATAATATCGGCTTGCTCGAATGCCTGCATTGTCCGGTAAAAAGTGCTTTTATCGATGGCGGGATCGAGAGAGGCGTATTCTTCAAAACTGATCGGATGGTGCTGCTGAGCAAAGATGGCAAGAATTCTTTTGCGGGGCGAGGTGAGCCTAAAGCCCTTCAGGGCAATTTTTTCATCAAGGGTCATTTTGATAAGACTTCTTAAAATTTAAGGTTTATTGCAACTGAGTTGCATTAGAATGGTATCCAGATTTTATATAAGGAACCTGAATTATGGACATGAAACGCTTGTCGATATTTGGAAGCATCATTGTGGCGGTCGTTGCCGGAATCGCCTTTTTTGCGCCGCAGGCCGGTAATAAAGAAACGGGTTCGGAAGCGAAACCGATTGTGTCGGTGAGTACATTTTCGCTTTATGAAGCGGCACGGATGGTTGCCGGGGATGCGCTTGATGTCCGTTCTATCGTTCCGCTGGGAAGCGACGCCCATATGTTTTCGCCGAACCCCGCCCAAGTAGCCGAGATATCCGGCGCCGGACTGTTTGTTTATAACGGGGCGGGATTTGAAACATGGGCCGAGGCGTTGAAAAATACGATCCCCTCATCCACCAAAACGGTGGATATGAGCCAATACGTCGCATTGCAAAAAAACAAAGAGGAACATCATGACGAACACGCGCACGAAGAGAATGGAGACGATGCGCATGACCATGAAGAACACGATCACCACGGTGCGTATGACCCCCATTACTGGCTCGATATCGACAATATGATCAAAATGACCCAAACACTGGATGCCGAGTTCTCGAAACTTCTTCCGGCTAAGGCAGAGCAATTCCACAAAAACGCGGCTGCCTACATCGCCGAACTGCAAAAGCTCAAAACGGAATATGCGACAGGATTGGCGGAATGCAAAAATCGTACGTTGATCTCCAATCATGACGCTTTCGGTTACCTCACCCATGCGAATAACCTCGAAAACATATCGGTGATCGGACTATCATCGGATGAGCAGCCAAGCGCAAAGACGGTAGCCCATGTGGTCGAAACGGTCAAAGAGCACGGGATGAAAACGATCTTTTTTGAAGAGCTGATCAACGATAACGTCGCCCAGACGATTGCCAAAGAGACCGGTGCCAAGGCGGTAGCGCTGCAACCGCTGGAGAATATCAGTGAAGATGAGTTAAAATCACATCAGACCTATCTCTCGATAATGCGGGAGAACCTGAAAAAATTACGAGAAGCGATGGAGTGCCGTTGAAATTTTCCCCCAGCCTTTTTGAAGTGAACGATCTTAACTTTGAGCGGCAGGGGAATTTGGTCCTCAAGGAGGCCAGTTTTCAAATTTTGCCGGGAGAGTATTGCGCTATCATCGGTCCAAACGGCGGGGGGAAAACCACCCTTGTCCGTCTTTTGCTGGGGCTGGAAAAACCGACATCGGGCGAGATAAAATTGTTCGGAACCCCTCAAAAAAAATTTCGCGACTGGAACCGCATCGGGTATGTTCCCCAGCGCTCGGCTTTGGTGGATAACGCTTTTCCCGCGACGGTACGCGAAGTGGTCGGGATGGGGCGATACGCCAGACGGGGGATTTTCGGATTCGAATCACGCGAAGACAAAGAAGCGATAAGCGAGGCGATGGAGCTGATGGGGGTTTCGGATTTGTCGGATCGCCTCATCGGAAACCTCTCCGGGGGTCAGCGTCAGAGGGTGCTGATCGCCCGCGCCCTTGCTTCCAAGCCTGAAGTGCTGATCGTCGATGAACCGAATACGGGAGTCGATGTCGAATCGCAGCACCGTTTTTACGAACTTCTCCGCACCCTCAACCGTACCAAAAAAATGTCTATCCTCTTCATTACTCACGATATCGGGGTAATAGCCGAAGACATTACCCGTATTTTGTTTGTAAATCAAACGCTCCTCGTCTCTCAAAATCCCGCGGAAATGATTCGATGCGACGAGATGAGCCGACTCTATGGTACACCGGCACACGTGGTGTGTCATAATCACTAAAAGAGGTAGCAATGTTGGAAATGTTTGATTACCCCTTTATGCAGCGTGCTTTTATCGCGGGATTGATGATCGCCGTCCTTGCTTCTTTGAGCGGTTCGTTTATCGTCCTTCGCCGCTATTCGCTCCTCAGTGAAACGCTGGCGCACGTGTCGCTGGTCGGAGTTGCCGTCGGTCTGCTGTTCGGGATCGCTCCGTTATGGATGGCGGTCGCCGCATCGCTGATCGCCTCATGGTTGATAGAGTATCTGCGCAGTATTCACGGGATGTATTCGGATTCGGTGCTCGCCATTTTTCTCTCCGGCTCCCTCGCCCTTGCCATCGTGATCGTTTCTTTGGCAGGGTCGTTTAACGCCTCTTTGTTCAGCTACCTGTTCGGTTCGATTCTCTCGGTAAGCGTTAAGGATTTGTGGGTGATGGGGATTGCAGGTGGGGTGGCGATGGCGCTGCTGATTCTCTTTTTCAAAGAACTTTACTTCATCGCGTTCGATGAAGACGTTGCCCGCTCAGGGGGCATCAAAGTAACCATGCTCAACTTTATGCTCGTCAGCGTTATCGCCGTCATTATCGCCCTTTCGATTCGTGTCGTCGGTACGCTTTTAATCGGCGCATTGATGGTGATCCCTCCCGTCGCCGCGATCCGATTCGGGCTCGGTTTTTATCCCACCACGCTTCTCTCTATCGCTATCTCTCTTATTTCGGTCGTTATCGGACTGAGCGCTTCCTATCTCTTCTCGCTTCCCAGCGGTGCGGCGATCGTACTGTGCCTCCTGGCGTTTTTCATCGTCGCCTTGGTGATCAACCGCCGATGAACAACGCGTGTCATGAATTTTCCCGTTACGCGGCAGAGTACGGCAGCCGCAATGTCATCCAGCGCCATGTTGCGGATAAGCTGATCTCCTCGACGCAGGATTATCCCAAACGTATTTTGGATTTGGGATGCGGAAGCGGAACCCTCTACTGGCTGATCGACTGGGAGATCGAGCGTTTTGTCGGCATCGATTTCTCCGCTTCGATGCTGGAACATCATCCCAAAGCATCCCACGTCGAACTGATATTGGGCAACTTCAACGATCCCTCACTGTTTGAGAGATTGAGGGATGAACGCTTCGATCGCATTTACTCCGCCTCGGCGTTGCAATGGGCGGACGATCTGGACGGCGTTTTTCATTCCCTCGCTTCGCTCAATACCCCTATGTCGCTGGCGATCTTCACCGCAGGAACGTTTAAAACCCTTCATGAATGTGCGGGAGTCACTCCGCTGCTGCGTTCCAGTGATGAGGTGATGGCGATTGCCGAAAAATATATGAATGCCCGGTTCGAAGTGCTTCATACGACGTTGGAATTTGATTCGGTTCGGGAAATGCTCCGCTACATCAAGCGCAGCGGAGTGAGCGGCGGGCGACGCGTTTTGGACGTCGCCCGGACGAAGGCGCTGATGAGGGATTATCCTCTGAAGCATCTGGAATTTGAAGTGCTTTTCATCACTTCGCCGTCCTCCTAGACCCTCATTTCCGAAAATAAGGGTCTCAGGGCGGTTTCTTCGAGCATGCACTGTTGCCTGAGTGTTTCGAGTGCGTTGTAGATTGCCTCCTCCTTGATGGAACACAGCGACAGCAGGTCTTCGAGGAGGCATCCGAACGCGCGTACTTCGATTCTTTCGAACTCTTTGCGGTGCGGTTCGTAGAACGTAGCCGCACCGAAGTCCCCCAGATAGCAGTGCCCCTCGTCGTTGATAAGGATGTTGTGGGCGTACAGATCGCCGTGCATGAGTCCCCGCGCGTGCAGGTGCGCCGCTGCGGAGGCGATTGCCCGGGCGACTTCGAGGACCTCTTCGGGGGTCAGGAGGGTTCCCTCTTCGAATGTATCGCGGGTGCAGGTCTCAAAATCGGGTGGAAGCCCCAGGTTCCGGTAAGCGTTTGGGATATACTCCAGCACCAGCCCCAGACGCTCATCCCCTTGCAGTTTCGAGAGAACTTTGATGAGGTGGGGATGTTCCCCGACACTCATGTAGGCGTTCATCTCATCGTGCGCATAACCGTCGCTCGTGATCGCGCCTTTGAACAGTTTCAGCGCCACTTCTGATTCGTGGGGCGTTGAATAGGCTTTAAATATCTCCCCCGAAGCCCCTGACCCCAATTTTTCTTTAACCTCCAACGATTCGTATGCCGTCTCCCGAAGCTCGAATTGCGGGTTGGCACTGCACGGGTTGCCCGAAAATGCCAGCCAGGAGAGTTTCGGCAGATTCCACAGCCACGAGGGGATCGATTCCAGACGGTTGGCCGAGAGGCGGAGAAGTTCGAGATTGCGGCATGCAGCCATCTCGTCGGGGAGGGTTTCGAGACGGTTCCCGGCGAGGGCGCATTTTTGGAGCCGTGTGAGTTTTCCGATCGAGCGGGGGAGGTTGGTAAGGCGGTTGTCGGTCAGGATCAGCCAGCTGACCCCCTCGGGAAGAACGTCTTCGTCGAATTTTTCGATCAGGTTGCTTTTAAACCCTATCATGTAAAGATTGTCACACCCTTTGAACGAGGGAACCTCCGTAAAACGGTTATTTGAAAAAAAAGCGATTTTCAGTCGGTGGAGGCGATGTATCCCTTCGGGAAGCGAGGTGAGGGCGTTATCGCTCATATCGAGGATCTCAAGCGTATCGGCGAGATCGAAAATTTCTTCGGGAAAGGTTGTGAGATTGTCGCGGAGGTTTAACCGCCTGATCCCTTTGAGGCTCCCGGAACGCAGTTGTGCCAATGTATGCATGAAACCCTTTTCTCCCTTGTGATTTTGGAATGGTATCGAATCCGAGCTTTCAAATTTGAACTCATATTTATAATGAAAGGTTAACTTGAAAGGAGGCACTTTTTTTGATGTAAAGCGTTATACTATCGGGATAATGTCAAAGAATTCGCAAGGAGAAGACGATGAAGGGAATCGAAAAATACGACAACCTTTCCGAGGTTATCCCCAAACTTTTGCCGGTTCTCAGAGAAGCGATCCAATCGGAATTCCTGGAAATCAAAGAGATCAACCGTGAATGCGAAAAGTTCATCGCGACGTGCGAGCGGTTCCCCGATCTGAAAAACGCACGATACGTCATCTTCTCTCAGCACATCAAAAAAAACGAGCATAAAAACGAGCTTTTCGCGTTTATCGATGCGGAAGGAAACGTTCTGCGCCATATCACCGGAAGGGAAATGGAATTATACGGCTTGCTGGGGTCGTGCTCGAACCTTCACGTTTCCGAAGAGTTCGAAGAACATCGACGTCATTGCAGCGGCGACGAATGCCGCCATTAAGACAAGAGGTTTTTCTTTTCTAATGTATAGAGTTCGTAGCGGATGTGTTTGAACGTTTCGCTGCATTCGGGGTCTGCTATTTTGTAAAGCTCTTCCAAAACCCGCGACGATTCCTGCGCCCGTTTGTAATTGGCGATAATGACCGAGCGTAAATCGGTGCGGTCCATTTCACTTTTCATGGTCGGGCGAAGTACGTCGTTAATGCTGTCACGGGAAGCCAGTAGCGCTTCGAGGGGTTCGATCCGGCATCGATGGCGAAGATGTTTGAGGGCAGTGGAGAGTTCCTTGTCATTGTGAACATAGCGCGCTATGTCCTCAATCACACGGATCCCTTCTTTCAGGCGGTTCAGGTTGGCGTCCGCCACCCGAAGGAGTTCGGGGGGGAGAGTGTTATTCGTCATTGTTTCCGAAAATTCCGAACAGCTGGAGCAGCGTCACGAAGAGGTTGAAAAAATCGAGGTAGAGAGCAACGGCTCCGTCCATCGGCGTCTCATACGCTCCGCGGATCACGTTTTGGGTATCGATAAGAACCATCACACTGATCACGAGAAGGAAAATCGCCTGAATCGCCACGTAAAGAATCGGGCTTTTCAGGAAAAAGACGTTGATCAGTGAGACCGCCAATATAATAAAGAAAGCGATCATGATAGGCTTGGACCAGCTGGTGAAATCTTTCGTACTTTTAATCGCAAAGAAACTGAGTCCGCCGAACAACGCCGCCGTCATGAAAAAGGCATTACCCACGATCGTAGCCCCGCCGGCCATTCCGAGGATATGGCTGAGCAGCGGAGTGATGATGACCCCGCTGGCAAAGGTAAAGGCGAACAACCCGATCATATTGACGCCGGGTTTGTTCTTGATGAACTGAAGCCCGAACATTCCAAAGAGCATCCAGGGGATGGCGATCCACCAGTAGTTGGCCGCAACGATTCCCGCATAAGGGATTCCTACGTAGGCACCTACGCCCCCGGCCAGCATCGAAGCGGCAAAAAGTTTGTAGGTATCTTTTACAAACGAAACGATCTGCGCTTCACTGCGGTGAGCGCTCTCGTAGCCAAAAGCACCTTCACGTGCGTATTCGCGATCATATAAAGCCATTGCTTTTTCCTTTATAAGGTATTTTATAAAAGGGATTATACAGAATTTTGATTAACCGTTCGTTTGTCGAAAAATGGGGAAGGAGAAAGAGAAGGAGTAAAAATGGGTAAAATAGTTACAAAAAACAGTGTCGGAAACGGGAAATAAATTTTTTTTGCCATATTTTTCATGTTTGCGCAAAAACCTCTTGACTTCTTTGGATATTTTTCCTATAATTCCCGTCCACAAACGCTGAGAGGCCTTGAGTTAAGGCTTTGAGTTTTGGGTTTGAGATCATTGAAAA